>NZ_JAVRBF010000302.1:0-508 GCF_032436805.1 Streptomyces sp. P17
GACACTCCCGTCACCAAGGACAAGGATGACTACTCCAGGTCGCGCTGGCAGATCGACGCCCACGCCTTCTGGCGCTCGTCCGGGAACCGCCACCTGACGCCAGCCGAGCTCGCCGCCCTGCCCGTTGAGGAACGGTCACGGCTGTTCACCCAACAGACCCTGACCGAGGTGTACGACTATGAGGACCACGTGGAGACCGGGGAAGCGCTCGACAGCCGCCGCGCCCGACCTTCCACTTTCATGGCTCTCGCGCCCGGCTCATGGTCGCCCGAGGTGTGGCATGACGTGAACCGGATGGGGACGCTGAACACGGAGCAGTCACGCAAGGCGCAGGCGTATCACGTCTGCCCCCTGCAGTTCGACATCGTGGACCGACTCATCCGCCGCTACTCCAACCCGGGCGACCTCGTGTTCGACCCGTTCGGAGGCCTCGGGACAGTCCCGGTCCGCGCCCTCAGGCTCGGCAGGCGAGGAGCTGGCGTGGAGCTGAACACCGGCTACTACCGAG
>NZ_JAVRBF010000303.1:0-505 GCF_032436805.1 Streptomyces sp. P17
TGCCGAACTTCGTCTTGCGGCTCATCGCCTGTTGCGCCTTGCGCAAAGCAGCCTCATGCCGCTTGAAGCTGTGAAGCGGCGCGTAGAACGCGCCGTCCGAGAGGGTGACGAAGCGGGTAATGCCCATGTCGATACCGACCGCCCCACCTTGCGGGATGGGCTGCTCGACCTCGCGCTCCGTCTGAATGCTCACGAACCACTTGCCGCCCGACTGGCTCACGGTGACGTTCTTCACCACGCCCAACACCTCGCGACTGTTGCGATAGCGCAGCCAGCCCAGCTTGGGCAGAAACAGGCGGTTGTTGCCATGATCGAGCTTGATCTGTTTTGGGTCGGGATAGCGGAAGCTATCCGACTGGCCCTTCTTCTTGAAGCGCGGGAAGTCCGCCCGCTTAGCGAAGAAGTTGGTGTAGGCCCGCTCCAAATCCTTGAGCGTCTGCTGCAACGGATGCACGGGCGCATCGGCCAGCCATGCGGTTTCCGCGCTATTGCGCCAATCGGTGAG
>NZ_JAVRBF010000304.1:0-503 GCF_032436805.1 Streptomyces sp. P17
TATCGTTTTTCCTTTTTTAGTGAATTTTGGCTCGTGCGCTAGTTTTGCAGTCACGCCATCTTTACGTTTAAATTGAAATGCTCCAGCGAAACCATCTTGCATTTGGTATTCAAAAAAATCACATTGCTGTAGCTTAGACGCACCATTGTTAATCAGCGTAAATCCTAAATTTTCTTCTAGAATTTGTTTTATGCACAAAAAACACCAAACTTCGTAAATTTCAGATACTGACTTCATGGAAATACTTGAATGATTTCCAAAAGCGTTTAAATAAAATTTTAGCTCTTGCCATACTCTATATATTACACTGTAACCAGTTTTTTGCTGCAGGACTAAAGATTCACGGTTTAATTCTTTATAATTCCCTACATCTTTTAAAAAGCTTTGGCTTAATATTTTTTGCAAAGGTTGTTGCCAGCTATGTAACTCATCCAAAAAAGAGTTTGATAATCGCTGTTTCTCAGGGGCCTGGTTATGAAGACGTAAAGTTGTTTCAAAATTGT
>NZ_JAVRBF010000305.1:0-500 GCF_032436805.1 Streptomyces sp. P17
ACCCGCATTCTCGGGCTGTGGCCGTCGCATGGTCATGTGGTGTGGCGGGGCTGCCCGCATCTGGCTGCATCGGCCGCACGCCAGGTCACCTCCTATCTGGATGGGCGCAACGGGCTCAAAAGCAACGCACCGCTGGGCTATCCGGCGGTGCCGGTGCCGACTGTGCAGCAGATCCTCGCACCGAAACCCGCCCCGAAACCCCCCGCGCCGAAACCCGCGCCGCCGTCGCGGCCTCGGGTGTCGCTGGCTGATGTGCAGACCCAGGCCCGCCGCCGTCGGCGCTCAGTGTCCGAGCACGTGCGCACCGTGCAGCGGGCGCTGCTCGCCGAGAATATCCGCACCGTAGGCCCTGCTGATGGGTGGTGGGGGCCTCGGACGACGGAGGCGTATGCGTACTGGCAGCACTGGCTCGGGTACCGTGGCCGCGCCGCTGATGGTATCCCTGGCCGGGTGACGCTGGCCCGTCTCGGCCAGCGCCAGGGCTTTGACGTGGTGTCCTG
>NZ_JAVRBF010000306.1:0-498 GCF_032436805.1 Streptomyces sp. P17
CATATAAACGATGTAGTTCACTCAGACACCAGCACGAGGATTGATTTCTCTTGGTGCGAACAACAAAAAAGCATCAAGAAACTCTCCACCGAGCAAGCGTTAAGCATGTTGCAGCGATTTGATGCCAACACTCCACCTTGGCAAGCCGCAAAAAACATGGATCGATTAATGAACTCAACCTCGGCCTACAAAATCACCAACGTGAGGACACACCCTCAAGCGATAGTGAAATATTACGATGAGGAAACAGGGGAGGTTTTTATTGAAACTAGAAAGGTGCATTCGCCAATGATAGCGCTGATACAGAGTCAACGACCTATGGAAGTCAACCCATTACCAGACTTTCAGGAAAATGATAAAAAGCATTTGTTGTTGAAGGGGTACAAACCCATAGTGGAGGGAACTTGTCTATATTACAAAGACTCAACGATTTGACGCACTCAAGTCTTTTATCACAAAGCACCGAACCGCACAGGGGGTCTCCATCGCGTAATAGCA
>NZ_JAVRBF010000171.1:0-1677 GCF_032436805.1 Streptomyces sp. P17
GTCGGCTGTGTTGGGGGTGAGTTGGGTGAGGAGGTGGTCGGTGAGGGCGTGGGGGGTGGGGTGGTCGAAGATGGTGGTGGCGGGCAGGCGGATGCCGGTGGCGGTGCTGAGGCGGTTGCGGAGTTCGACGGCGGTGAGGGAGTCGAGTCCCTGGTCGAGGAAGCCGCGTCCGGGTTCGATGGCGGTGGGGTTGTCGAGGGTGAGGATCTGGGCTGCCTGCCGGCGGATCAGGGTGAGCAGGTGTTCGCGTTGTTCGGCGGGGGTGAGGGCGGTGAGCTGGTCGGTGAGCGCGGGGCCCTGCTGGGCGGTCTCGGCGGTGCGACGGACCGTCGCCAGCCGCGAGAACACCGCCTGCGCCGGGAGGCGTTCGGTGTCGAGGTTGCAGATCATCCGCACCGGCCGGTGGAAGTGCTCCTGTGCGTCGAAGAGTTGGAGGGCGGTGGTGTTGGTGAGGGGTTGGATGGCGGTGCGGTTCATGCGGGCGAGGTCGTGGTCGGTGAGGTGGGCGGTCATGCCGCTGGCTTGGGCCCATAGGCCCCAGGCGAGGCTGGTGGCGGGTTGGTGGTGGGTGTGGCGGTGGGTGGCGAGGGCGTCGAGGAAGGTGTTGGCGGCGGCGTAGTTGGCTTGTCCGGGGCTGCCGAGGTGTCCGGCGACGGAGGAGTAGAGGACGAAGGCGGACAGGTCGTGGTGGCGGGTGTGGTGGTGGAGGTGGTGGGCGGCGCCGGCTTTGGCGGCGAGGACGGTGTGGAGTTGGTGGGGGGCAAGGGCGGTGAGGGTGGCGTCCTGGAGGGTGCCGGCGGTGTGGATGACGGCTGTGAGGGGCCGGGATTCTGGTATGGCGGCGAGGGTGGTGGCGAGGGCGTCGGGGTCGGTGACGTCGCAGGCGGTGATGGTGACGGTGTCGGCGCCGAGTTCGAGGAGTTCTTTGCGCAGGGTGTCGGCGTTGGGGTGGTGGGGTCCTTGGCGGGAGAGGAGGTGGAGGTGGCGGGTGTGGTGGTGGGTGGTGAGGTGGCGGGCGAGGAGGGTGGCGAGGGTTCCGGTGCCGCCGGTGATGAGGGTGGTGCCGTGGGGGTTGTAGGGGGTGGGGATGTGGATGACGTTTTTGCCGGTGTGGCGGCCCTGGCTCATGTGGCGTAGGGCTGCGGGGAGGTCGGCGAGGTGCCAGTCGGTGCGGGGGAGGAGGGTGAGGCGGCCGTGGGCGAGGTGGGTGGTGATGTCGGTGAGCATGTCGTGGGTGCGGTGGGGGCCTGCTTCCTTCAGGTCGAAGGCCCGGTAGGTGCGTCCGGGGTGGGTGGCCTGGATCTGGGTGGCGTCCCGGATGTCGGTTTTACCCATTTCGATGTAGCGGCCGGTGGGGGCGAGGAGGTCGAGGGAGGCGTTGACGTGGTCGCCGGCGAGTGAGCCGAGGATGACGTCCATGCCCTGGCCGTGGGTGTGGGTGTGGAAGGTGTCGCGGAAGTCGAGGGTGCGGGAGTTGGCGATGTGGTCGTCGTCGATGCCCATGGCGCGCAGGGTGGGCCATTTGGCGGGGCTGGCGGTGGCGTAGACGTCGGCGCCCCACAGGCGGGCGAGTTGGACGGCTGCCATGCCGACACCGCCGGCCGCGGCGTGGATCAGGACGCGTTCACCGGACTTGAGACCGGCCAGATCCCGCAACCCGTAATACGCCGTCAGGAA
>NZ_JAVRBF010000307.1:0-497 GCF_032436805.1 Streptomyces sp. P17
GCTGCGTTTCATATTTCAAACGCGCTGTTGCTTCTTCGGATAAACCGATACTGTCACGTTCTGCCTGCAACGACGCAATTGTGCGTTCTGCTCCGTTGACAATATCTGAAAACTTTTCTTCGTCGGTTTTTCCTCTGCTTTTCTTTTTCTTCTTTTTGTCTTCCCCTAGCGTATCGGAAAATTTACGAATTCTATCCGCTGCGGTGTTCGCTGCATTAGTGATTGCCCCGCCAATTGCGCCGAGATAATCAGTATTCAAATCTTTTTCCAACTGCTTATTTCGACCTTTGACGGCTTTGGCCAAATTGTCAGCAGCAGTATTTGCCATTTCCTTAAATTTGTAATTGTCAGGGTTTACGGTTTCGATAGAAAATGCGCCGATACCAATATATTCGCCAACCGAGCCGATTTTATTGACCTGTTCAATTAGCGAGTTAATACCGCCAATTGTTGCGCCAACCATTGCATTGACGGCTCCGATTGCCAAGTTGGCAGCG